>NZ_CP063192.1 GCF_028609845.1 Corynebacterium heidelbergense
TGGGTCATCAGGGACTCGAACCCCGAACCCGCTGGTTTGACGTCTCCCCTCTACGTCCCGTGGCGTGACCTGCGTAAGTAGCTTTACTGCATGGATGACGTTTCAGAGTGGACAGAGTACCTTACGGCGGCGGGATTGAGCCCGGGCACGATCGCGTTACGGGTTTCACACGTGCGGCGGTGTATCCGAGCGGTAGGTAAACCCGTCGAACAGATGAACGAAAGCGACCTCGTAGCCTGGCTAGCTAGCCAGCCGTGGGCCCCGGCCACGCGCCGTAGCGTGCGGGCTAGCCTGCGCACCTACTGGGCATGGCGCGCGCGGACAGGCCGCGGTGTGAACGCTGCGGCTGAACTCCCCCGGGCAGCGGTACCCCGGGCGGTGCCGCGCCCGGCGGCGGATACTGTCATCCTGTCGGCTCTTCGGCGCGCCGAGCCCCGGGTGCAAACGATGATTGAACTCATGGCCTACGGGGGATTGCGGCGGTGCGAGGTGGCCACGGTGCGCGGTGAGGATATCGCCGGGCACTGGCTCCGGGTGACTGGTAAGGGCGGGCACGTCCGCGCGGTGCCCCTACCACCACACCTCGCAGCCCGGATAGCGGCCAACCCGGGGTGGTTGTTCCCTGGCCAGATCGACGGGCACCTATCCGCGCGGCGGGTGGGGGAGTTGGTCGGCGAGGTACTTCCCCCGGGGGTCACGGCCCACCAACTGCGGCACCGCTATGCCACCACCGTGTACGCGGCGAGTCACGATATCCGCGCGGTGCAGCGCCTCCTTGGCCACGCCAAGTTGGACACCACGATGATCTACACGGCGGTGGATGATCAGGTGGCCAGCTCGGCGGCGGCGGGCGCGTGGCGGCTGTCTAGCTAGATCCCATGTACCGGATGGAGATCTTCGATCGGGCGTTGCCGAACCCGGCGGGGATAATCGTGGTGTCCTCGGCATACCAGTAGGCCCACCGGATGAGATCACCGGCGGCCAGCTTCACGTCCGTGGACAGCTGCATAGTGGGTCCCTCGAGCGACGGGGTAGCGGTCCGGCTGGCAATGCTGTTGCGGGTAACATCCGTGCCGTTGAGCAGCACCTTCATAGCGCCACCGGCGCGGGCGTTATCGCCCTGGTGCATGAGCTGGTACAGGATCAGGTACCGGCCAGCGACGGGGGCTCGGTAGTACGTTTGGCCGGGCGTGCCCGATCGGGTGAACGCGCCGTCGGTATCGACCAACGCCGTCCACTGGTTGTTGCACACCTGGTCAGACCAGCGCGGTACCCATAGGTTCGAGCCGAGGGCTATCTCGGCATACGGGGCGCGGGTACGGGTAGCGCCGCCGAACAGTTCCGCTCGGAGTGGTCCGAGGTCCACCGCCGGGCCGGTTGGGCCTACCGGCCCGGTGTTGCCGGCGTCGCCTTTGGGCCCCTGTGGACCAGTAGCACCGGTATCGCCCTTCGGCCCCTGCACGCCCGGGTCACCCTTCGGCCCCCGCGGTCCGGTCGCGCCGGTATCGCCCTTCGGTCCCTGGGGTCCGGTCGCGCCGGTATCCCCCTTGGGTCCCTGGGGGCCTTGAATGTTTCCCACGTCGTTCCACGTGGTGCCATTCGATACGTGCATGTGGCCGGTGTCGGTGGCTATGTAAGCAGTGCCGGGTGTTTGTGGCCCGGTGGGCAGGTTTGCGGCGCTGGGCACGCTACCTTTGATTGTCACGCCGGTACCATCCTTGCCTGCTGGCCCGGTCGCGCCGGTGTCGCCCTTCGGTCCCTGCGGTCCGGTTGCGCCGGTATCGCCCTTCGGTCCCTGCGGTCCGGTTGCGCCGGTATCGCCCTTTGGTCCCTGCGGGCCTGATGGTCCGGCGGGGCCCTGCGGGCCCGTTGCGCCGTCGGCGGCCCACGTCTGCCTGTCTATGGCTTCGGCTAGCGCCTGTATTTGGCGTGCGCCCTGCCAAATGGGTTCCCCGTCGGTGGGGTAGGGCAGGCGGAAGCGGGGGGTGTATCCGGTCATGTCAAAACGTCCTTGATTTCGCGAGTAGTGTTGTCGAGGTACTTCAGATCGGCCCAGGTCATCGACTCGTCGAACCGGTATTCACGGGTAGCCGAGCCCGGCGAACCCCACCGAACATCCCGGTCCGGCGTCGGCTGGCCGGTGGTGATGGGCGCGGGCGGGGACATGCCGATCAGCCGGGCCCACCATGGCTGGGTGGCCGTGGTGGTGGTCCACTTCATCTGTCGCAGATTGATCCACACCATGGGCGTGACTTGCGACCGGTCGTGCATCCACTGCACGTGGAGGTGGATCGTCCACCCGTCGGTGGCGCGGTAGGTCACGGTGCCGCCGAGGGGGGAGACCAGCGGAGGCCAGTCGGCGGCTTCCTGCATGAGCCAGGCGTGGGCTAGATCGCCGTTGACGAATGCGGGGCGGGTATCTTCCCAGCACCGTAGCCACCACCGGGCTAGGCGCTCGGTGGCGAAGGTCTTGCCCGGGCTGTGGTGGAGCTCTGGGTGTTTTGGGCGGCGGCCCTCGGCGCGGGCGCGGTCCCATGCGCTTTGTAGCTGGAGCTCAATTGCCCAGTCGGTGGTCATCCACGTGTCGTTGGCCAGCATGCGGCGCGGTTGATTGAGCGCTACGGCGTCCTTGTACGCCACGCGCGCGGACCAGTTGTCGCCGCCGTCGTACCACGTGGATTCCACGCGGTTGATATCGGTGTCCGCGCTGGCCTCGATCTCGATGCCATCGGGCACGCCGAGGCGGCATGCGGATAGTGCTACGCCGGGGCGGCTTACCCCGTCGATGACGGTATCGCTCGCGGCGATCATCACCGCGCCGCGCGCGTCGTCGAAGCTGGCTAGATACGTGGTGAAGTCGCCATCGTGCCGCTCGCACTGGCGCACGGCGTTCGCTTCCGGGTCATAGGTCCAGGCGTCCCCACTCATGGATTCGTAGAAAGCGCCGAGCACCTCTAGTGCCGAGTCCTTGCCGACCTCTACCGGTTTCGTCTGGGCGGGGGCGTAGCCGCTCTGGTAGTCGATGTCGGCGATTTTCAGCCCGCCGTACTCGGCTAGTCCGAGTAGCCACTGCTTGCGCTGGTCCATGGTCTCCCCGGGCTGGAGCACGCCGGGTAGCGGGTAGACGCTGCCAAGCGCGGTGGTGGGGTCCGCGGCGGTGAGTGTCACTTCCCATACGTCGGTGTTCTTCCAGTCTCGGTGCCGAGTACGGCGGGCATGCGCGTGCGCGATAACGCCCCGGAACATGGTTACCGTGCCGCTGGGCGCGGCCCACTTCACGTAGACGTGAACGCCGAGGGCCTGGCTGTCGCGGATACGCCGCGCCCATGCACCGGTGGAGTCCCACAAGCGGACTGTGGCGCGGGCGGGTTCGGCCTTCTCGTAGTACCCGTCGCGGCCCCACTTAATCTCTAGTCCGTCCATGACTACGGGGGTCATGCCGATATCGAGGAAACCGCAGGGCACGCGCGTGCCGTCGATCTCTACCCATGGCTTAACGGTAATCATCGGACCACCGCTAGCGACTGGCCAGTGATACGGGCCTTATCCCGTAGGGCCCGCTCAATGAGCTCGGCGAGCTCTGCGGTGGTGCCCACCATCGCCCCGGATACGTTCACGGTCACGTTGACTGTTGGTGTGCCGGGCGGGGTAGCGGGCGCGGTGGCCACGCGAAGGAACCCGGCGGGGTCTCCGCTGGCGAACTGGCCGTAGGCCGATGGGTACATGCTGGCTACCGGGTCCGCGCCGAACATGGACGATAGCCAGCTCGGTGGGGAAGGCCAGCGGATTGAGGCTAGCTTGCCGATCAGGTTCGCCACCCACCCAACCACGTCAGCGATGGCACCGGCTACACGCGAGAACACGCCTGTCACGCTGGATAGCTTCCCGTGAAGTCCCACAAGGTGCCCGGCCAGATTGAGGAACTTTCCACCTAGGCTTCCCACCCATTCCATGAGTTTGACGAGCCCCCCGCCGAGCCTGCCCACCGCGCCGAAGAGGGTCCCGAATCCGAGCCCTAGGGACACGGCTAGCTCAATGACAGGTGCCAGCATGCGCGCTAAGAATCCCAGGATACTGGCGAGCACGTTGATGACCGGGACAAGAATTGCGCCGATCAGATTAATCAGTGGTGTGAGTCCTTGGATAAAGCTTGCTGCGCCTTGCGCTACGGCCACGAATGCGGGCATGAGCGCGATGATGACATTCACTAAGGCTGGCAATAGACCGGCTGCCAATTGCACGATAGGCGGAATTATTCCCACGAATGCCTGTACCAATTGGCCGATTGCGGGAATGAGTGGCTGCATTCCAACAGACAGTTGGGTGAATGCGTTGGCGATGACGGGGAGCACTGGTTGTAGTGCCTGGAAAGCGGAGGTGATACCGCTGGCCAGAACGCCTGCTAGTTGTGTGAGTAGAGGCGCTATGGCGGATAGCGCGGCTGCCAGCACTTGCCCAAACAGCGCGGCGATCTGGGCGATGGGGCCTACCAGTGGTGCGACCGCGCTAATCAGGGAAGCGAACGCCTCGGCAATGGGGCCGACAGCGGGCGCTAGCGCGGTGAATGCGGCGCCGAGGGCGGAACCAACTACGCCTGCCACCTGCGTAAGTGGGCCCACTAGGGCGGCGGCGGCCTGGCCTAGTGCCTGTAGAGCGACCTGTAGGCCGGGGCCGATAGCCGCGCCCATCTGAATGAACGCAGTCATCAACGTGCCAGCGATGGGGGCTAGTGCTCCGAGTATCCCCGCAAAAGATTGGAACAGGCTGCCGAGGGTGCCGAGTTGGGCGGCGCTGCTTAGCGCCTGGCCGATCTGGCCGACGATTCCGCCGAGCGCTGCTCCGATCGCCCCGGCGGCGGGCGCGATCGCCGGGCCTATCGCTGCGAATCCCGTGATGAGCTGCGCTATCCCGGGGACCATGGCGGTGACCATCGTCCCGGCCGCGTCCATTATTGCGGTCAGTCCGCCCATGATTGCGGGGTTATTGATCTGCGTGGCCAGGGCACTAAACGCGTTGCCCACGGTCGTGGATAGCTGCGTGAACGCGGGCGTTAAGCCCACCATCATCTGGTTGAGCGCCTCGAATCCCGGGCGCATGCTGCTTTCCAGTGCTCCGCTGGCCGCTGTCTTCAGGCCGTTGAAGCCCTCGGCGGCGGCACCGGCGGCGGCCTTGACCCCATCCATGCCGAGAATGAGGGGGGTTAGCGCGGCCCCGGCTAGGGCACCCACCCCGATCATGCCCACTCCCAAGTTGCCGATCGCACCGCCGATCGCGGCCACGGCGGCGGTCGCTGCGCTTCCCATGGTCGTGAACTTGCCGAGCGCCGGGCCCAGTTTGCTTAAGCCCCCGGTGAACTTTTCGACGTTCCGGGCAGCTTTACGAAACCCTTTATCGTCGGCGTCGCTGACAATCGAGATTGCAAGAAACTTCTTAGCCATTGTTCTGTTCCTCCAGAATTGTCAGCATTGTCACAATCATTTCATCTGGCTCTTGCATGAGTTGCGCTGGGGCGATTCCAGTAGCGACAGCCAGCGCCGCATACAGGCGGCGCGGATCGTCTACATCGTAGGGGGGAGCTCATCACCGAAGTCGGCCATTACCCCGGCGCACTCTGTCACGAACTCGTCGAATCCTTTGTTTGGGTCGTAGACACCTGTCCGAGTCATCGCGGCGTAAGCCATAAACGACTGTGCCGTGATCGGATTATCTTGGAGACCTCCCCACTTATGTCTCTTTGCTACCTCTTCGTAGCGAATCATGTCGGCCAAGATGATGCGCACGTCTTTGTGCTCGGTGCCGTCCATCATTTCGATATCGGCGGTGATCTTTTGCATTGCTATGCTCCTTTAACTGAATCGATAATCGCGTCCACGTGGCGTTCGTACTCCTTGAGCCACGCGGGTTCGGTTGCTTTCGCGGCGGTGGACATCCACGGGTTCGGGCGAATGCCGCTGCCCTGTACGCCCTTCGTGCGCGGCCAGCCCCAGTGGACCGGGGCGGCGTAGGGCACGCGGGAAGCATTGCCCGCGCGGATTTGGCCCGATCGCTGGCTAGCGAACGATCGCACGGTTGCCTTGAGGCGGCCCCCGGTGCGGGGGCGGCCCCGGCCCGCTTTCTTGTACGGTCCACCCACGGGCGTAGCGGCCACGGCGGCGGATTTCGCGATCTCGGCGGCGGCCTTGTTTGCTGCCTTGAGCCGCTTCAGGTCCACCCCGGCCTTGCGTAGCGTGCGGCGTAGCCGCTTGCCGCCGCGTACCCGTAGCGTGGCGCTCATTTACCCGGTGGCCCCCGGGCTAGCGGCCACGGTCGCGGCGGTAGCGTTCGGGTTGAAGTTCGGGGCCCCGGCGAGCTGCCATTCGGCTTCGGAGGTGTTCTTCTGGCGTACCTTGCCGCCGATCTGTACGGGGTCGATGATCACGCGGCCGGTCACGGCGGCGGTGCCAGCGGAATCGGGCACGAACTTGAACGGCATTTCCTTACCGGCGTGCTTCCAGGTGAAGTCGATGACACCATCGGCTTCGAGGTCCTGGAACGCGGTGACGTTCATCGTCCAGGTGTAGGTGCGTTCACCGGCCACGGTATCGCCACACAAGGTGTATTCGGGATCTTCCGAGTCACCTTCGGCGCCGATCGTGATTTCGGTGACCTGGCACGATAGATCGAGCTGCGTGCCTACGCTGCCGAGCACAAGGGTGCCGGGGCCGAGCACGGTCTTCTTCCGCTTCGGGGATTCGCTGGGCAGTGGGTTTGGTGCGGTCATGGTCTAGTCCTCCAGTGGTATGGGTGTGAGTCGTAGGGCGGGGAGTGTGGGCAGCTCGGACCACGTGAACGTGGCCGGGGTAGCCCCGGCGGTCAAGTCTGAAACCTTGTCGAACAGGTCGAACAGCGATTCCATGGCGGCGGGCATGCCGTTATCGGCGGCTACCAGCATGACTTCTGCGGTGGCTACGTGGTCACCGCACATGGTGGCGTCCGGGCCGATTTCGGCCAGGCTCACCACCGCTCCGGGCACGGTCAGATCGCGGGGGTCTAGCGTGGCTGGCACGCCCCGGTTGGTCAGGGTCTCGGCCAGATCGTGGAGTGCGTTCATGTAGTCAGCCATGGCTATCCCACCTGTGGTGTGGCCCATGCGTTGATTCGCAGTAGCCGGTCTAGGTCGGCGTCGTAGCGCGGTATGTAGGCCGCGCCGGAATCGCCGAATGTCTCTACGCCGCCGGGGGAGTTGCGGCGGCGGTGGTAGCGGGCGGCCAGCATGACGGCCCCCTGGTGCGCCCCGGGCGGCCACTGCTCACCGTGCCAGTCGGTGACTAGCGCGTTCACGGTATCGACGCACGCGGCCAGATCGGGGTCGGCGGCGTCGATTCGTGCCCACCGTGCGACCTCGGCGGTGGTGATCATGCTGGCCATGGTGCTACGCCCCCGTAGCGGGCTTCGGGGCCGGGCCGAATGTCACTTTTCGGAGTCCTTCGGGGCGGTTGATCATCAGGGCGGTGTAGCCGAACAGCGCGGCGTCACGGCCACCGCGTGCGATGTGCTCGGCCTCCACGCGCAGCGGGGAGCCGGGAAGCTCGAAGTGGGTCACGGCGGACTTGTTGCCGAGCACCACCGTGCCAGCGGGCACGAATTGGCTGGTCACCCACTTGGACGGGTCGGTGGCCGGGATGAGGTCCAGGTACTTCGGGGCCTCCAGCGCGGTGAGCTGCAGAATCGACTCGTAGTCCGCCGGGTTCAGTAGGACAAACGAGGCGGGGGAGTGGAGGTCCTGGTCGATCGCGATGGACCCGCGCGCCACGGCGTGGACGATATGGTCGGCGGTGCCGTCGATCGCAGTGGCGTTGTCTACCAGGAACTTCCCGGTTTCCTGGTCGGTCTCGAAGGCGTAGGACTCGGCCATGGCACGCCAGTAGGCGTTGAGGAACTCGGTCTCCTTGAAGTCCCAGAAAATCCGGTCCAAGTCGTTACCCCCGGCCCAACGCACGGCGTCGCGTTCCACGGCTTCCACGGCGGCGGGCTTCGTGGGGATTTCGGCCTTGTTACCGGCGTACTTGTCCACGCCGGGCTTCTTGGTCCACCGGTAGCCGATCGCCTTGCGGCCCTTGAGCGGGGCCTGGGTGATCAGGGGGATGACCCGGCGGGTGTAGGTCACGCCGTTCCACAGCTCTCCGAGCCACTGCGGTGCAGACCGGTTGATCATGCCGGCGTCGGTGATGTCGGTCAGTTCGGCGTGGAGCTCGGCGGTGCGGTCACCGTTGGCGGCGGCGGTGAGGTAGTCCAGCACGTCGGACAAGCTGGCGTGCACGGGCTCGGCGCTGGCCGGGGTGCCCGGGGTGGGCATCACGCCCGGGGATAGGGTGTTCTTCTTCACGGTCTCGGTCTCCTTGTTGGTGGTGGTGTCGTCGTCGTCCTCGTCGGACTCGTCATCCGGCTCGGCGGGGTCATCCGGCGGCGCTGCGTCGGTGTCGTCCTCGTCGTCGGACTCGTCATCCGGCTCGGCGGGGGTCTCATCCTTTGGGGTGGGTGCCTGGGCTAGCACGCTGGCTACCCGGGCGTTCGCGAACGCGGGCATGGGCACAAGTGCCACGGCGGACAGGATCGAGCTAGTGACGGTGGTTCCGTCCTTTTCGATGCCGTAGGCCTCGATGCTGAGCGCGTCGATGACGTGCTCGGCGGCAGCGGTGAGGGCTCGGTCACCATCGGGGCCGCTGCCAACCTTGAATGTCATTTCCACGCCCTCGGCGGTCGCTTCCCAGTCGGTGGCGTGGCCGATAGGCGTGCCCTCTGGGGAGTGCCCAGCGAGCAGCTTCACGCGGGTGATATCGGCGGGCACCCGGATCGAGCCGGGGGCGAACTTCAGCGCGCCCCCGCTGGTGCGCCCGAACTCATCCCACGGCAGGATCATGCCGCGTATGGTGCGGGCGGATTCGGCCACTATCGGCGGGGACTGTACCGCCGGGGTGAATGTGTCGGTCGTTGTGGTCATGGGTTAGTCCTTCCGGTGCTTGCCGACGTAGTCCAGTTCGTCGGCTTGCTGGTCGGCGGGGTGGGTGGAGCTGAGAAACGTGGTGTGGTTGCGGAGCCACTTCTCGACGCCGGGGACTGCGAGCACCCGCTGGATGGCGGCGGTCACGGTGAGGAAGCTGACCACGGCGGGCACGGTGTCGATGTTCGCGGCCTCGGCTATTTCAGGCAGTAGGGGTAGCAGCGCGATGGCGGCCACGATCGTGGTGCGCAGGGTGGCGCGCCACGGGTAGCGGATAACCGCCGGGGCGTTGCTCAATCTTTCGGGCTGCATGCGCCACGTAACTCCCTACTGCAAACACCATGAGGATCACGCCAGCGGCTACACCGGCGGCGAAGATCAGGGCCATGATCATCATTTCTTCAGATCGGTCGTGCCAGGCACGCCCGCGCGGGCGGCGGTGGCGGCCAGTAGGTCGTACATCGTCCGGTTGCCGCCCTGCGGCCAGCCGCCGAACTGGCCGGGGGCTTTCTCACCGCCGAGCTGGGCAAGGATGAACCGGCATAGGTCGCGGGTCTCGGTCAGTAGGGCGCGGTCTTCGGGGGTCATGTCATCGTCTCCTTTGGGTGGGGTGGGGTGCTGTGCTTCGGCGACCATGGCGAGGAACCGATCCCACGGGAACCCCGGGCCGGGGTCTACGTGGTCGGTCTCTCCCCATGCCTGGGCGGTATCCACGTGTCCGCAGAAACCACCACGGCCAGCGCGGAGTTCACCTGCCGAGCGCTTGACCACGGGGATTCGATAGCGGCGGGCCCACTCGGCGCATACCTGGGCACCGGCCCGTAGCATGCGGTCCTGGGCTAGCCACTGTTCGCGGGTCTCGGTGCCGCGCATGACGAACGACAGGTGCAGCCCGGACCGGTTCGAGGTGGGCCCGGCGGACCACGTTTGCCAGTCATCGGTGTTCTCTTTCAGCACCACGAGGCGGGTGTCGACCAGCATGTGGTAGCTACCGGATTCGCTGTCGATCTGGTACTGCGCTACGTTCTCCGCCGGGGTGCCGGGGCTGTTCACGGTCACGTGAATGCAGATGTGGTTGATCGCGCTGAGCGGGCGCGGATTGCCGAAGTTGAAGCGGGGGGACCAATCAAGCATTGCCGTTCTCCTGTGGTGTGTCGTGGTCGGGTTTGTCGTCGTCGGGCACGTCAAGGTCACCCACGGTCGGGCTCGTGAGGTCGGTCAGATCGAAGGCGACGGCGGTTCCACGTGGAACCACATCGTCGAGTCCGAGGCGGGCGGCGATCGCGGCCATGTACGGGGCGAGCGCGTAGTCGATCAGCTCGACGTTCCGGGCGGCGGCGTTGCTGTAGGTGATCGTGCCGGTACCTGCCGTGCCAGCGTCGATCATCATGGCGGGCACCCCGGCGGCGCGAGCGATATCCACGGCGGCCGCGTTACGCCCCCCGATGAGTAGATCGGTGTTCGCTTTGCCGAGTTCTTGGACGTCGATGGACTGGTTCGCGAATGCCACGCCGCCGTTCTTGCCTCGGCGGGCATCGGCCCACGATTCGACCAGGGCGCGGCGCTGGGCGTCGGTGAGTGGCTGGCCGCCGGTTTGCTTCAAGAGCACCTGGGCGGCGGGGGTCTCGGCGTACCGGGTGGCGAGCTCTTGGAGCTGCACGGCGTGGCGTATCGCGGCTGCCGAGGTCTGCAACAGGCCTTCATCGGGGCCGGGGATGAGGCACACGTCCGACGGGTCCACGATCTGGCCTTGCACGATCACGCGGTTGTCCTGGTCCACGTCCCACAGGTGGTAGGGGATACGGTCGGCGCGGATGACTGCGCCGCTGGCGTCACGTTCGAGCGCCCAACAACTCCACCCGTAGAAAAACAAATCGTCCACGGTCCATGTCATGCGGAACACCGGGGAAGCTACCCCGTCGGTGCGGACCATCCACAGGGGCTGGCGCACGGCGCGCTTGCCGTCCTGGCGTGCCTCCAGCGGGCACCGGGCGATAGCACCGACGATCAGGCGGCGGGCCCGGGCGATCGCGGGCACACCCATGGCCATGGCGCGGGATACGGGCCGGGGCGCATCCGGCGGCGTGATGGTGAGCAGGTGGTTCGGGCTAGCCCACGGG
Source organism: Corynebacterium heidelbergense (assembly GCF_028609845.1). Classification (NCBI taxonomy): domain Bacteria; kingdom Bacillati; phylum Actinomycetota; class Actinomycetes; order Mycobacteriales; family Corynebacteriaceae; genus Corynebacterium; species Corynebacterium heidelbergense. Next base: position 11,101 of record NZ_CP063192.1, read on the forward strand.
GACTCGTAGGGCACCGCGTCGTAGGGCTGGGCGGCCAGGTATGGCAGCGCCAGCCATTGACGTAGTGAGTCGGTGATTCCCATGGCTCTAATGGTGCCGAGGGGGGCGGACGTTCCGACGAATTACGCGGTGAAGTCGCAGGTGAAGCGGCCTAATCGGTGGCGGCTAGGCGGCGGGCGTGGCGGGCGGCGCTGCTGGCCGCGTGTAGGTCTCCGTGGTAGCGGCGGAGGTGGAGCGCTAGCCAGCGCCACGCGGCGTAGTCGCTGGTCTCGAGAGTGCGCTGTTCGCACCGTGGACAGGAAATCACGGTGCCGGTGGTCTCGGAGGTATCGGCGCGGCGGCGGGTCATCTTCTTGGTGGTCATTAGCAGGTCCATATCTCTGGTGTGGGGGCGGGCGCGGGGCGCTGGGCGATAGCGGTGAACGCGAGTAGGCAGGCCTCAATGTGAGCTATCGACCCGCTGGAGTGCTTGCGGTCCAACATCTGGCCAAGGTCACCTACGAACTTCAGGGTTAGGCCGTCGAACGATCGGGCGAGGTCTCGGTCGTAGCGCAGTCGGAGCTCGGCGCGGTTGATGGAGTCCAGGAACAAACCGGTGCCCCCGGCCAGCTCGGCGCTTGCTGGGGTGCTGATGATCTCGGTTAGCGCGGGGTCGGTGGCGATGGTGCTGGCCGGGGAGCGGGCGTCGACCAACGTGGCGCGCGGGTGGTGGCGCTGGAGCTCGGTCAACCGGTCGGCCACCCACCCGGTGCCGGGGCGGGCGTCGACGATTTCGCAGACCGGCGTGCCGTCGGCGGCTTCACCGGCGGCGGCGATGACGGATATCGAGCGGTCGAACGCGGTGGCCACCCCGAAAGCGACCTCGGCGGCGGGGGCCATGGTGGCGGTCTCGGTGAGTACGCGGGCGAGCACGTCCGAGCTGAACACCGCTACACGGGTCTGTGTGCGCACGTTGGCGTAGGCGCGGGCGAACTCGGCGGGCTTCATCCGACCGGCGGCGGTGCGCACCGTCTCCGGTTCGATCGTGTGGCCCACCGCCGGGTGGGCGCGGATGACTGCCTCAATGTCGCTAGGGTCATGGCCCTCGGGTAAGCCCCAGTCGATGATCGCGGTATGCGGGTCCTCGGCGGCGCGGGCGGCGTCCACGATGGCGTGCCACCACGTGGACCGGGCGTCACCCATCGTGGAGAGGTAGATCGTCTGCGCATTCGGGCGCGTGTTCTGCGTGGGCTGGATGGCCTGGATGAGCCCGTCGCCCTGGACTTCCGAGAATGCCCACGGCTCGTCGATGAGGTTGAGGTCGGACTGCTCGGAGTGCAGTGACGTGTCCGTCGGCGGGTGCGGGCGGAACTGCGAATGAATCGCGGGGAAGATCAGGCGGGTATCGCCCGCGCCGCGCTTCACAGCCACGGTGGGGGATAGCAGCCGCTCGGCGTCGACGGCCATGTCTTCGAGGAACCGTTCCCGGGCGATCTGGCCGGTCTGGGCTGTGTACCAGACCTTGCCGTTCGGTGTGATCAGAGTTCGGTGAAGCCCGGCGGCCAGCACGAGCGCGGTCTTTCCAGACTGGCGCGGCACGGTGATGACCACCGTCTTGTAGTGGAACCGGCCCCGGTCATCGACTTCCAGCGCCACGTCGAGGGCCTGGCGCTGCCACGGCATGCACGCCCGGCCCATCATCGCCGAGAGTTTCGCGGCCTTAGCTCCGAGGGTGCGGCGGCGGTAGTCGCGGGGCGTGTGGAACCGGGGGACTGCCTCACTCATCATCGCCGCCGAAGCACCGAAGCTCGGCGCGGTCCTCGGCGGGCGCGGGGTCGGCGGCATCCGCAGCGGCCAGATCGTCGATCAGGGCGGCGATCTTGTCCTCGGTCTGGGTCTGGCGACTGTCAGGGGTCATCCGCGCCTCTCGAAGCCCCTCCACCATCGCGGGGATCACCTTCGACGGCCCGTAGGGCTGGTTCTGTGCTTCGTGGCTGTCGAGCTCCCACGCCCCGGCCAGCAGCACGGTCGCTAGCCCGTCGTCGATCCGGTCGATCAGGCCGGCGTCACGGGCGGCGGACAGCGCCCCGGCCATGGCACGGGAGTGGCGGCCCCCATCGAGGCGCTGCGAATCCTTCGTGGTGGGCGGGTCGAATAGATGGGCCTGGCCATGGCCGGGCGTTCGCGGGTCCTGTCTGGGCAAAACCGGCTCCTTCCTGGGCTTTCCCGGGGATGTACCTCCCCCGGGGGCTGAATTTTGCTTGAAAAAAGGGCAGGGGCGCGCGGGACTTCCTGGCCCCGTCTGACCTAAAAAAACCGCAGGTCAGACGGGGTTTTCGCTTTTCGCGCGTTTTCGCAGGTCAGAGACCTACCAACGTCGCGATGGTGGAGCTCGCGAAGGCAGTGGATGCGCCGCGCGCCACTGCTCTAGCGGCATATCGCGGCGCGCGCTGTTGCAGCGGCGGTGCGCTGGTCGCAGGTTCGCCAGATCGTCGGTGCCACCGTGCGCACGCGGTATCACGTGGTCCGGTGAGTCAGCTCCGGGCATGCCGCATAGGTGGCAGGTGGTGCCGTAGTGAGCCAGCACGGCCGCGCGTAGCGCTGCCACCCGGCGGCCACCCCACCCCCCGGTAGTCATGGCCCCACCCCCGCTATCGCCCGTAGGCGGGTGAACGCCATACGGCGGCGCACCTTGTTACCGGCCCGCTCTGGTACTGGCACCCCGGCCCGTATCACGCCCTCGGCGCGGGTGGCCAGCGCGTCGGCGGCGCACTCGCGTTGCACCGGGCATTCCCGGCATAGCTCGGCGGCGTAGCGGTGGATCGCGCCAAGATTGCGCCCGCGCGTAGGGGAAGCGTCGATCAGGGCGGCATCCACGCCATGGCACGCGGCGCGGTCCATCCACTCGGTGCCGGGGCGGATCATCATGCGATTCCCCCCCGGCGTAGGGCGCGGGCATGCTGCGCCCGCGCGATTGCTTCCCACCTCGACCAGTCACCACGGGCCGGGCGGTAAAGCCGCTCGGTCGGTAGCTTCGTCTCAATCACGCGGGACCGGGCGGCGCGGCGGGCGCGGCTCATGCGCGGCTCCACGCCAGCGGGCGGGTATTGCCGTACCGGTCCCGTCCTAGCTTGCCCAGAATCTCCAGGGCGTCGTCGTCGTCCATCATCTCGGTGTCGATGTACTGGTCTGTCTCTTCCTGGATTTCCTCGGCGGCGTCCATCGCGGCGTACGTACCCACGGCGCTCGGGTCCTCCAGGCAGGCGCGGGCGAATTCCTCCAGGTGAACGTCATCGACGTGATTGGCTGGCCAGCGGGCATTGTCCATGCACGCGGACCAGAACGCTTGTAGCGGGGTCATCTCCTGGCCGCCGTCGAAGCGGGGGAGCTCCACGGTGAAGCCCTCGGCGGTGGACGTGGTGATTCGGCGGGCGATTGATTCGGTGTCGTACCAGAGTGGGTCAATCCCCATGTGGGCTAGCTGGCGCGTGAACTCTTCGATGGTGGGGAAGTGGGTAGTGGTCATGGTGGGGTCCTTTCGGGGAAGCGGAAGCAGGGGGGGGGCTGCTCCGGTTGAGTGAGGGAGGGCGGGAAGTGGGCGCGGGTGGCCCTTAAGTGGTTTGGACACTTAGGGACCACCACACTGGCCGTCCGTCTATCGGTCGGTCGGTTGGTCGTCGGTATGCGCCGCCTGGAATGGCGGTAAGTGTGCGGCCGGGGATTACTCGGCTGCCGAGACTGGCTAAGACGGTTCGATAGCCCACGCCACCACGGCGTGCCTAGTCCGAGTTCGCCTTTACCTAGGTCGAACCGTCTTTCGGAATGGGAAGCAATCCCGCTCTAACCGGGGACAGCACCGCTGGTGAGGCGGCCACCGCGCATTACGCCACGCGGTCAGGGCGATCGGGGGGCTTAGACCAGTGCGGTGGTCTGTTGCATGTGGGAAGTCAGAACCTCCAGCGCGGCGGTCGCCCGCTCGTAGCGCTGTTCGGAATCGGCGGCGCACTCACGGGCCGCTTCGGCGTCCTCTGTACGGCCAGCGGCGGCATGAGTTTCAGCCGCTTGGCGGAACGTGTGAGATAGGTTCTCTTGCTGGTAGGCGAGCTTTCGCAGCTCTCGTAGCGCGGCGTACTCTTTCGCAAAGCTTTTGTCGGTCTCTCTAGCGGCGCGGCGTGCCAGCATGACGGTGCGCTGGCGCTTACGGGCGGCGCTGATCACGGTCTGAATTGTGTCCGCGCATTGCTCCCAGATACCGGCTAGGTCGTCGCTATCGGCGGCGCGGGCGGCATGCGCGTGGCGCTGCCAGTCGGTGACCACACGGGACAGTTCGGAGGTGGCCACGGTGGGGAACTTGCTGGGGTGGGTCATTCGTCATCTCCTCGGCTGGCCGCCTCGAACGCCAGTGCGCCGAGGGAAGCGGCGGCTAGCAGAATCGCGGTGCGGGGCCCGGGTAGGTAGAACGCGCCGCCTAGTAGCGCGGACATTGATAGGGCGATGGTGCCGCGCTGTAGCCAGCGGGGCGGTTCCAGTACGTGGGTAGTCATGCGGCTACCTCCTCGCATGGCGCGTAGCGGTCGGGGTTATCGGCGTGGAGCTCACCGGCCGGTCTATCCACGCCGGGGTGTAGCCGCTCGAAATCACCGGCCACTGCGTCCAGCCTTCGCGCGGACCTCCCGGTATTGGCGGTGTTGTTCGCGATCACGGGAGATTTCCAGTCCTTCGCCGATCACGGGTTCGACGTTGGTGGTCAACCGCAGCTCAATCTCGTAGATCCCACCCGAGTATGGGTTGGTGATCTTTGCCGGTGCCAGGATGAGATCGCCGGGGATGAGGATGTTGTCCGGGTCATCGGCGAAAGCCACGCCGTCGAAGGTCAGCAACAGAGCCCGGTCTTCGGGGGCTTTGCTGGCTGGACGTTCCCGGGACAATTTCTCGCGAAGGTTCTCGGCAATTAGGTCGGAGAGTTCATCAACGCTCACGGGGTAGCGCGGTGAGTCATCAGTCATGGTTGTTCCTTAGAGTGGTGGGGTAGTTTGCCTAGAGACGGGAAGGGGGTGAACAGCATGGGTAACCAGAACTGGGGTGACATCCCGAAGGATCAGAAATGGGAGGATGTCAACCCGAAGCAGACGTACAAAGACCTGGAAGATCAGGATGTCGATACGTCGAAGCCTCGCGATGTCATTGAGTGCTGGATGGACGAAGATGACAACGAGTAGGACCAGGTAGCCCTCGGCGTTCCAGCGCCGGGGGCTTACCCCTTGCATGTTTCCCCCTCGGCAATCCGGTCAATCACGTCAGGATCAAACAGATATGCCCCTGAATTCGGTAAGCGCACTGCAAACGGGAGGTGCCCTTTCCGCACGCGCCACGTCACTGTGGAGTAGGGAACGCCGAGGCGTTCAGCTACCTCTTTTGTCGTTAGTGGCCGGGGCATGAACTAGAAGTTAGCGCAATCACTAGAAGTTCCGCAACCACAATTTAGTGAACTAGCTAAATTCATCCGCTCTAGGTGTGTCTCATTGCTAGAATCTGCGCTGGTGGGTAGAGTTAGCGACATGACTAATGCGACGCATTTAGCTGGCGTTATACCGGCCTGGGAAGTCCGTCACCGTATTCAGCGGGCTCGGGAAGTTGCGGGTTTACGGCAACCGCAACTCGCGGAGGCTATCGGCGTGTCACGTGCAACTCTTGCGAACGTTGAACAGGGTGTTCGCGAACCCCGTCGTGGTGAACTAATCGCTATTGCGTTCGCTACAGGGGTAGATCTTCAGTGGCTAGAGACGGGCAACGCCCCCGCCGGGAATGATCCCGAGGGGGGCGTGATGG